>NZ_CP004372.1:0-5000 GCF_000590925.1 Roseibacterium elongatum DSM 19469
CGGACGGAATGAAGAGATCACGGTTCAGCGAAGAGCAGATTATCGCGATCCTGAAGCAGCAGGAGAGCGGCCTGGCGACGGCGGATGTGTGCCGGGAACATGGGATCAGCTCGGCCACGTTCTACAAATGGAAAGCGAAGTTTGGTGGGCTCGAAGTGTCGGATGCCCGGAAGCTGAAGGCGCTTGAGGACGAGAACACAAAGCTGAAGAAGCTGTTGGCCGAGCAGATGCTGGACAACGCGATGCTGCGAGACGTTGCATCAAAAAAATGGTGACGCCCGCGGCCAGGCGGGAAGCCGTGGCGCATCTGTGCGAAGCGCACCAGGTGAGCCAGCGGCGGGCGTGTTCAGTTGTCGGGGCGGATCGGTCGAGCGTACGCTATCAAAGCGTGCGCCCGGACGATGCCGATCTACGCAAGGCGATGAAGGCTGTGGCGGCCGAGCGCCGTCGGTTCGGCTATCGGCGGGTGCATGTGATGCTGGAACGACAAGGCTGGCAAGTGAACCTGAAGAAGCTGAGGCGGCTTTACCGCGAGGAGAAGCTGCAGGTGAGGAAGCGCGGCGGTCGCAAACGGGCGCTCGGGACACGCAGGCCGATGCTGGTTCCGGAACGGCCCAATGAGCGCTGGAGCCTGGATTTCGTCTCGGACGCCTTTACAGATGGACGCAGGTTCCGGGTTTTGGCCATCGTGGACGACTTCAGTCGCGAATGTCTGGCATTGGTTGCGGACACTTCGCTTTCGGGGCTGCGGGTCACACGAGAGCTGTCAGCGATCATGGCCAGACGCGGACGACCCAGAACGATTGTCAGCGACAACGGCACGGAACTAACCAGTATGGCGGTGCTCAGATGGTGCCAGGAAACGCGGATCGGCTGGCACTACATCGCGCCGGGAAAGCCGATGCAGAACGGCTTCATCGAATCGTTCAACGGCAGCTTCCGGGACGAGCTCTTGAACGAGACCCTGTTCTCAACGCTGGCCGAAGCCCGTGAAAAGATCGGCGCATGGAAGGAGGACTACAACCGAAACAGACCCCACTCATCCCTGGGCAATCTCACGCCGCAGGAGTTTGCAATGAAATCGAGACTGGAAACGAAGGCCGCATGAGGCCAGAAATCAACCGACGGATTCTCCTGAAGGCTGGACGGAAGTCGGGTCTCAGGTCACATGGTTTCGAGCTCGCTGAGCTGCTCGGAGAGAGCTCAGGAAGCCGCAGGAAGGCCTCTGCGCCCTCTGCGCCCAGATACCGACATCCTGAGAACCCTGAAGTCACCTGGAGCGGCCGTGGACGCCGTCCGGCCTGGGTTACGGCAGCGCTCGAGTGTGGCAAGTCTCTCGAGGATCTTGCGATCTGAGAACATCACGCTCTGCCTGGTGTTGAGACTTGTGGGGGTTCGGGGACTGAGTTTGGGAAGAGGTGCCCCCAGACTGCCCCCACGCCCTCAGAAACGAAGAAAGCCGCCCATCGGGCGGCTTCTTAATATCCTGATACGAAACAGGAAATTTGGTTGCGGGGGTAGGATTTGAACCTACGACCTTCAGGTTATGAGCCTGACGAGCTACCGGGCTGCTCCACCCCGCGCCGGGTCCTTGGCGTGTCCAAGTTTGGAAGACCAAGGTTTTGGGTATCGTTTGAGAGATACGTGTGTGTGTTTCTTTCTAGGTTTGGCGGTGACCTACTCTCCCACGTCTTGAGACGCAGTACCATTGGCGCAGTAGCACTTAACGGCCGGGTTCGGAATGGAGCCGGGTGTTTTGCTTACGCTATGACCACCAAACCGAGGAAGAAACACATGATTGGTGCGCTACCGCGCCAGCGCGCTACTTGAGCGCGTGAGGCGATAACGAACCATCCAAGTCTAGTACACGTTTGGTGATGCTTTTTTGGTCCTAGTACGAAGCCTGGCTTCTACTGGATCAAATCAAGCCTATTGGACAATTAGTACCGGTCAACTGAACGCATTGCTGCGCTTACATCTCCGGCCTATCGACGAGGTGGTCTACCTCGGTCCTCAGGGATACCTTGTTTTGAGGGGGGCTTCCCGCTTAGATGCCTTCAGCGGTTATCCTTTCCGATCATAGCTACCCAGCACTGCCATTGGCATGACAACTGGTCCACCAGTGGATCGTTCACCCCGGTCCTCTCGTACTAGGGGCAACTCCTCTCAAGTATCCTACACCCACGGCAGATAGGGACCGAACTGTCTCACGACGTTCTAAACCCAGCTCACGTACCTCTTTAAACGGCGAACAGCCGTACCCTTGGGACCTGCTCCAGCCCCAGGATGAGATGAGCCGACATCGAGGTGCCAAACGGTGCCGTCGATATGGACTCTTGGGCACCATCAGCCTGTTATCCCCGGCGTACCTTTTATCCGTTGAGCGATGGCCCTTCCACTCGGGACCACCGGATCACTATGGCCGTCTTTCGACTCTGCTCGACTTGTCAGTCTCGCAGTCAGGCTGGCTTCTGCCATTGCACTCAACGAGCGATTTCCGACCGCTCTGAGCCAACCTTCGCGCGCCTCCGTTACGCTTTAGGAGGCGACCGCCCCAGTCAAACTACCCGCCACACAGGGTCCCGGATCCGGATAACGGACCGCGGTTAGACATCAAGCAGAACAAGGGTGGTATCTCAAGGGAGGCTCCACAGAGACTGGCGTCCCTGCTTCGAAGCCTACCACCTATCCTGCACATGTTGTGCCTGATGCCAGTGTGAAGCTGTAGTAAAGGTGCACGGGGTCTTTCCGTCTAACCGCGGGAAGCCTGCATCTTGACAGGCAATTCAATTTCGCTGAGTCGATGTTGGAGACAGCGGGGAAGTCGTTACGCCATTCGTGCAGGTCGGAACTTACCCGACAAGGAATTTCGCTACCTTAGGACCGTTATAGTTACGGCCGCCGTTTACCGGGGCTTCAATTCGGAGCTTGCACTCCTCCTTTTAACCTTCCGGCACCGGGCAGGCGTCAGACCCTATACGTCGTCTTGCGACTTCGCAGAGCCCTGTGTTTTTAGTAAACAGTCGCCACCCCCTGGTTTGTGCCCCCAGTCAATACTTGCGTAGAAACTGGGCCTCCTTCTCGCGAACTTACGGAGGTATTTTGCCGAGTTCCTTCAACATCGTTCTCTCAAGCGCCTTGGTATTCTCTACCAGTCCACCTGTGTCGGTTTAGGGTACGATCTTATAGTGGGGCTATTTCCAGGAACCGCTCAGCTGCCCGACCAATCCGATAAGGTCGAACAACACCCGCGATCCGTCACCACCACATGGCCCAGGAATATTAACCTGGTTCCCATCGACTACGCCTTTCGGCCTCGCCTTAGGGGTCGGCTTACCCTGCTCAGATTAGCTTTAAGCAGGAACCCTTGGACTTTCGGCGACAGGGTCTCTCACCCTGTTTGTCGCTACTCATGTCATCATTCTCGCTAGTGATCACTCCACCGGATGGCTCACGCCCCGGCTTCACAGTAAACACGTGATCTTGTGCTACCGCCTATCGGCTGCTTGAGCACGGTCGCCCGCGTCCAAGACCGATCTGCGATAATAAAGATCAGTGTTATGTCACACTACGCTCCGCTACCACTGCATACGCAGTCCTCAGCTTCGGCTCATGGCTTGAGCCCCGTTACATCTTCGCCGCAGGACAACTTGTTTAGACCAGTGAGCTGTTACGCTATCTTTAAAGGATGGCTGCTTCTAAGCCAACCTCCTGGTTGTTTTGGTCGTCCCACCTGCTTTCCCACTTAGCCATGAATTAGGGGCCTTAGCTGGAGGTCAGGGTTGTTTCCCTCTCCACTATGGACGTTAGCATCCACAGTGTGTCTGCCATCTAGTACTCCCGGGTATTCGGAGTTTGGTTAGGATCAGTAAGCCTGTGGGGCCCCATTACCCATCCAGTGCTCTACCCCCCGGGGTATTCGGATGACGCTCTACCTAAATAGATTTCGCGGAGAACCAGCTATCTCCGAGTTTGATTGGCCTTTCACCCCTAGGCACAATTCATCCCGACCTTTTTCAACAGGTGTGGGTTCGGACCTCCAGTAAGTGTTACCTTACCTTCATCCTGATCATGCCTAGATCACTCGGTTTCGGGTCTGATCCCACTAACTCGTCGCCCTATTCAGACTCGCTTTCGCTGCGCCTACACCTAACGGCTTAAGCTTGCTAGTGAGACCAAGTCGATGACCCATTATACAAAAGGTACGCCGTCAGGGCGCAAGGCCCCTCCGACTGCTTGTAGGCGTCCGGTTTCAGGTACTGTTTCACTCCCCTCGTCGGGGTGCTTTTCACCTTTCCCTCACGGTACTGGTTCGCTATCGGTCAGTAAGGAGTACTTAGCCTTCGAAGGTGGTCCTCCGATCTTCAGACAGGATTTCACGTGTCCCGCCCTACTTGATACGTCCGATCATGCTTCCCATACGGGACTGTCACCCACTATGGTCAACCTTTCCAGGTTGTTCTGGTCACACTCACGGCTCGGCTGGTCCCCGTTCGCTCGCCGCTACTGGGGGAGTATCAATTGATTTCCTTTCCTCCGGGTACTTAGATGTTTCAGTTCCCCGGGTTTGCTCTTAAAACCCTATGTATTCAGGTCTCAAGTACCTGTTTTACCCGATTATTGATATCCAACAGGATAACAATAACCGAGTATCAGGTGGGTTGCCCCATTCGGAGATCCGTGGATCAAAGCTTATTCTCAGCTCCTCACGGCTTATCGCAGAGTATCACGTCCTTCATCGCCTCTTACTGCCAAGGCATCCACCAAACGCCCTTCTCGCGCTTGATTTGATCCAGAAAAAGACAGGTTTCTTCCCCTCCTATCGCCTTGCGGCTGCTTGAGGAGATCTGCCGAAGACCAGAAGCTGGAACAACTGATCATTTCTCCGGACCAAAAGCATCACTTTCCCGCCCCCGCCGATGTCGGTCGGCAGGGACATTGCGCATCCTGACGGATGCGCGATTGGTTAGTGTACTTGACTTGGATAGTATCATGCCTTG